>NZ_JBIGHV010000040.1:0-291 GCF_043555835.1 Pelomonas parva
AGGTCGGCGAAGAAATCGAAATCGTCGGCATCCGCGAAGTCCAGAAGACCACGGTCACGGGCGTCGAAATGTTCCGCAAGCTGCTGGACCAAGGTCAAGCAGGCGACAACGTCGGCATCCTGCTGCGCGGCACCAAGCGTGAAGACGTCGAGCGCGGCCAAGTGCTGGCCAAGCCCGGCACCATCAAGCCCCACACCCACTTCACCGCTGAGATCTACGTTCTGAGCAAGGAAGAGGGCGGCCGCCACACGCCGTTCTTCAACAACTACCGTCCCCAGTTCTACTTCCGCA
>NZ_JBIGHV010000041.1:0-291 GCF_043555835.1 Pelomonas parva
GACACCAGCACGCCGACGATGGCGACGACGGCCAACATCTCTACGAGGGTGAAACCTCTACCTCTCGACCACGACACTGGCATTGCCCTCCGCACGTAGCGGCACGCTGCTGCCCTGCTCGTCGCGGCCGATGGCGCTGACTAGGCTGAACTCGGCCGTCTGACCGCCCGCCGCCGCCAGTGCGCGCAGCACGAAGACGACCTGGCCGCCGCGGGCGCCGAGCTTGAAGGACAGCCGGCCGTTCGGCGGCACGCCCGCCTGCGCCGGTGCAAACAGCGAGGGGTCGTAGGC
>NZ_JBIGHV010000042.1:0-279 GCF_043555835.1 Pelomonas parva
CCTGCGACGACGTCGGCGCCGCCGCCACGCCGCAGATGCGCGCGGCCTGGGTGGCCTGGCGCGAGCGCCACCAGGTCGCGCCGCTGCGGATGGTGGTGGCGGCCTTGCAGCGGCGCCAGGACAGCAGCGCGCCCTCCTGGACCATCATCACCGAGCCCCTGCGCCAGCGCGTGCTGGGCGAGGCCGCGCCCGACGCGATCTGCGCCGGCCTGGCGCAGGACCTGCAGGGCACCGCCATGGACGTGAGCGCCCAGTACCCGCAGGCCCGTGCCGTCGCCC
>NZ_JBIGHV010000043.1:0-259 GCF_043555835.1 Pelomonas parva
ACGGTCGATGGCGTGACCCGCGCGCTCCAAGTCCAGTACCTCATCGCCGGCTCCACCTTCCTCACCCCCACATCCTCCGGCGCCACCTACTCCGCAGGCAACCTCGCCGCTCCCTGGCCTGCCGCCAGCCTCACCGACACCCTGACGGTGCGCGCCTACGCCAAGCTGGCCGGCGGCATCGGCGCCTTGACGTCCGTGGTTGTCGACGGCATCCAGGTCGCTCAGTTCGAGGTCAAGTCCACGGTCCCGCAAGACTATG
>NZ_JBIGHV010000044.1:0-255 GCF_043555835.1 Pelomonas parva
CCCGCTCTTGTGCGTGACTGCCAGGCTGACCTTGACGCCGAACTCGTAGGGCTTCCTGGCCTTGCCCTTGCCGATGCACTCGACTTCTGGCGCGTGCAGCGCGTAGAGCTTGTTCTTGTCGTTGGGGTGTTGGGCGTGGATACGCTCGGCGCGCTGCAGCCACACGTCGAGCTGCGCCTGCACGGCCTGGGAGAGCGTCGTCATCTTGCGCCGCACCTCGCGCAGCAGCACCCCGAGGATGGTGCGCTGGCGGCG
>NZ_JBIGHV010000045.1:0-255 GCF_043555835.1 Pelomonas parva
ACGCGCTGCACATAACGTTTGATTTCCGACGAGGCGAGACTGAGGTCCAACAGTCTTGCCACGCGGCAGCCACCGACGCGATGACGATGGCACACCGCCCCAACCGACATCGCCCGTTGTGACAGGTCCTCTCTCGGCAGGGGGCAATCAAATTCCTGAGATTGGAACAGTTCGCCGCACGCTGGAGATGAAGCTGCGGCGCGCACCCCAGCAAGGATTCATCGCGTTTGACGCCTTTGAGCATGACGAAACTAT
>NZ_JBIGHV010000046.1:0-255 GCF_043555835.1 Pelomonas parva
CTTGACCTTGATGGCGGCCCAGGCCGCTTGCACCAGCGTAGTCTTGAGCCAGACGCCGCCACGGCGCAGCCGGGTGCTGCGTCGCTTGCCGGCACTCTCGTCATTGCGAGGGCACAGGCATGCCCAGAACAACAGATGGCCGGGCGTGGGGAAGCGCGACATATCGATGCCAATCTCTGCAACGACGACGTTGGCGCTGACGTCGCTGATGCCGGGCATCGTGCTCAGCAGCTTGGCGGCTTGTCGAAACGGTTC
>NZ_JBIGHV010000047.1:0-213 GCF_043555835.1 Pelomonas parva
CGATGTCGGTTGGGGCGGTGTGCCATCGTCATCGCGTCGGTGGCTGCCGCGTGGCAAGACTGTTGGACCTCAGTCTCGCCTCGTCGGAAATCAAACGTTATGTGCAGCGCGTCATCGCCCTTGACGCCCGCAACGCCAGCATTCACGGGGCCTGCAGCCTATCGGTATCGGAGACCTGCACATAACTGAGCACTGTGCATAAGTGCCCAAAGC